>NZ_MSTL01000014.1:0-651 GCF_002752475.1 Serratia sp. OLAL2
CGGTTCATATCACCTTACCGACGCTTTTCGCAGATTAGCACGCCCTTCATCGCCTCTGACTGCCTAGGCATCCACCGTGTACGCTTAGTCACTTAACCTCACAACCCGAAGATGTTTCCATCGTTCGCGCTGCAAACATTTGAGAGACTCTATGACAGGTTACTCTTCATCCCAATACGTCTACGGAGGGATAAATTTCAGCCGTCATGTTTCAATTTTCAGCTTGTTCCAGATTGTTAAAGAGCAAAATACTTCGCAGCATACTGTCGCCAATATACTCTGAAGTATTGAAATACCGGACTATATGGTGGAGCTAAGCGGGATCGAACCGCTGACCTCCTGCGTGCAAGGCAGGCGCTCTCCCAGCTGAGCTATAGCCCCATACAGTCACGTGCAGTACCTTTTCCACTTCGAAGAAGTGGTAGGCCTGAGTGGACTTGAACCACCGACCTCACCCTTATCAGGGGTGCGCTCTAACCACCTGAGCTACAAGCCTATAAAGGTATTTCTGCTCGTTACTTTCTATCAGACAATCTGTGTGAGCACGCCACTCGAATCAATATCTTTAGGTAAGGAGGTGATCCAACCGCAGGTTCCCCTACGGTTACCTTGTTACGACTTCACCCCAGTCATGAATCACAAAGTGGTAAG
>NZ_MSTL01000015.1:0-610 GCF_002752475.1 Serratia sp. OLAL2
CTTACCACTTTGTGATTCATGACTGGGGTGAAGTCGTAACAAGGTAACCGTAGGGGAACCTGCGGTTGGATCACCTCCTTACCTAAAGATATTGATTCGAGTGGCGTGCTCACACAGATTGTCTGATAGAAAGTAACGAGCAGAAATACCTTTATAGGCTTGTAGCTCAGGTGGTTAGAGCGCACCCCTGATAAGGGTGAGGTCGGTGGTTCAAGTCCACTCAGGCCTACCACTTCTTCGAAGTGGAAAAGGTACTGCACGTGACTGTATGGGGCTATAGCTCAGCTGGGAGAGCGCCTGCCTTGCACGCAGGAGGTCAGCGGTTCGATCCCGCTTAGCTCCACCATATAGTCCGGTATTTAATACTTCAGAGTATATTGGCGACAGTATGCTGCGAAGTATTTTGCTCTTTAACAATCTGGAACAAGCTGAAAATTGAAACATGACGGCTGAAATTTATCCCTCCGTAGACGTATTGGGATAAAGAGTAACCTGTCATAGAGTCTCTCAAATGTTTGCAGCACGAACGATGGAAACATCTTCGGGTTGTGAGGTTAAGTGACTAAGCGTACACGGTGGATGCCTAGGCAGTCAGAGGCGATGAAGGGCG